>NZ_JAZHOB010000198.1:0-260 GCF_048751585.1 Pollutimonas rozaliensis
GCTGCCTGCCGCTGACCTGGACATATTCTGTACCTGCAAGTCCTCAATACACACCATCGCGTGGTTTTGGCTGATCGCGGTCGAGGCCTTGTGTAGGAAGTCGCGGCGGGCATTGCCGATGCGGGAATGAATACGCTGGACGCAGGCTTTCGCCTTCTTCCAGTTGTTGCCGAACTTCGTCTTGCGGCTCATCGCCTGTTGCGCCTTGCGCAAAGCAGCCTCATGCCGCTTGAAGCTGTGAAGCGGCGCGTAGAACGCGC
>NZ_JAZHOB010000199.1:0-260 GCF_048751585.1 Pollutimonas rozaliensis
CCTTCCACGTATTCGAGAAATGCTCCGCCACCGGTCGAGATATAGGAGACTTGGTCGGCAATCGCGTACTTGTCGATGGCCGCCAGGGTGTCTCCACCTCCAGCAATAGAGAACGCGGCACTGTCGGCAATGGCTCGGGAAATGACCTCGGTCCCCTTGCCGAACTGGTCGATTTCAAACACGCCTACGGGTCCGTTCCACAGAATCGTGCCAGCATCCTTGAGCAGGCTGGCCAGATGGGTTGCCGTATCGGGGCCGAT
>NZ_JAZHOB010000200.1:0-260 GCF_048751585.1 Pollutimonas rozaliensis
ACTCATAAACACACCTGCCGGTGGCTCAGTGCCTTTATCGCATGTGGCTATTTTAATTACTGGGCAAAGCCCGTCTACTATCAATCGAATCGATCGTTACCGTACTTTAAATGTGACCGCCGATATAGAAAAAAGCAACACTAACATGACCATACTCCAAGCTGATTTATCCCAGTATTTGGATGAGCTAATGCAGCAATACCCAGGAGTTGATTATGCATTAGAAGGAGAAGCAAAAGAGCAAAGAGAGTCGTTTGGTT
>NZ_JAZHOB010000201.1:0-260 GCF_048751585.1 Pollutimonas rozaliensis
GTATGCGCAATTACACCCCATAAAAGAATCCATTTTCTGGCGTCAGGTTGACGGCGGACATGATGCGCTTTGTTGGCGCGGTGGCTTGATGCAGGGGCTAATCGACCTCTGGCAACCACTTTTCCATGACAGGAGTTGAATATGGCATTCAGTAATCCCTTCGATGATCCGCAGGGAGCGTTTTACATATTGCGCAATGCGCAGGGGCAATTCAGTCTGTGGCCGCAACAATGCGTCTTACCGGCAGGCTGGGACATTGT
>NZ_JAZHOB010000202.1:0-260 GCF_048751585.1 Pollutimonas rozaliensis
TGGCAAAAGATTTGCGTCGAAAGATCCACGACCAGGTTTTGCCCCACATTCACGACGGGCGCAAGGTTTACATAAACATTGGCGCTGCCACCGCCAATAGGGATAGCGGTACCATTGGCGGTTTTACAGGCGAATGACCAGGCATTTACCGACCAGCCCATCAGCAGTACAGCAAACAGGGTAATAACTCGTTTCATTACAATCATCTCTTCGGGTTCAGCTGTAGGTATAGGTGATGCTAATCACTGCCTGAATGGTTC
>NZ_JAZHOB010000203.1:0-260 GCF_048751585.1 Pollutimonas rozaliensis
CTTGGCGACCTCCGTGCGCGTGGGCAGCGTGCCCGCCTCGCTGATGTTGCGGCGCCTCGGATCCTATCCGCGCCAAAACGGGCTGGCCCTGGCGCTGCGGGAGCTGGGGCGGATCGAGCGCACCCTGTTCACCCTCGACTGGCTGGAGGATCCCGGCCTGCGCCGACAGGCGAGCGCGGAACTGAACAAGGGCGAGTCCCGCAACGCGCTCGCTCGGGCGGTCTGCTTCCATCGCCTCGGGCGCATACGGGATCGCGACG
>NZ_JAZHOB010000204.1:0-260 GCF_048751585.1 Pollutimonas rozaliensis
GTTGAAGATGCGATTCTCGGCGATCTGCTCTACGATCGTATCATGACAGAATTCTTACGCCGTATTCAGATGCGTGGTTTTTAGTTTATTCTGATTCGCTGAACACTTTTCCCCAAGTGATGTTGATAACTCATCACTTGGGTTTATTTTATCAAGGACAAGGATTCTCAATGGATTTTCTTCTCGATCATTGGTCTTTTGCCACAACTCCTACGATACAACTCTCTCTGCATCCCCAAAAAATTGAAGCGGACCACTGG
>NZ_JAZHOB010000205.1:0-260 GCF_048751585.1 Pollutimonas rozaliensis
TCGCCTTCGTTCTCGCGGTCCTCGTCATCCATGAGGATGACCATCTTGCCGGCGCGGATGTCTTCGATCAGTTCTTCAGCGGTGTTGAGCGCCATCGGGGCGTCTCCTCAATTCTTCAGGTAGCCGTGTTCGGCGAGAAAGCTTTCGGTCAGGCCCGAGGCCTTGGGCTCGGCGGCCTTGTCGCCGAGCAGCAGGCGCTCCAGGTAACGCGCCAGCAGGTCGACTTCGAGGTTGACCTTACGTCCGGCCTGGTAGTCGAC
>NZ_JAZHOB010000206.1:0-260 GCF_048751585.1 Pollutimonas rozaliensis
TAGACAGGCGTCCTTAACATAAGATTGATATTCATCACGGCATTCGACAAGGGAATTAACCCCGATAGGATCCCACTCCTCCCACAGGAAATTGTCTACGATATCAATTAACGGTTCGGTGATTGAATACGTATTTTGAAGCTGGTCAATATGATGCTGGAAGACCCGTTCCATTCCTAGTATGTGAAATGAATGTAACGGTTGTTTATCAACGAAATAAAAGGCCTGGTTATCCAAAGTAACTGATTCACCTGAGAACC
>NZ_JAZHOB010000207.1:0-260 GCF_048751585.1 Pollutimonas rozaliensis
GTTTTTTTCTGGTTTACTGCGAAATGATTCATATCACGGCAAGTAATAAATCGCGCTACTTCAGGAATAACGCCGCCAAAGCTTCACGCTCTGTTAATGAGCGGGATTTCAGCTCATTAGACCCACGAGTAATGGTCGCTACGCCCACTCCTAGAAGTTGGCTCATTTGTCGTTGAGATAACTCCCCTTTCAGTAACTCACAGAGAATATTAACTCGTGCAACTAATGCCTCTCGTTCATCAGGGGTCATTAACATGGTC
>NZ_JAZHOB010000020.1:0-1582 GCF_048751585.1 Pollutimonas rozaliensis
GAAAGATGACACCCGGCGATGAGATTCGAGGGGTCGCATCAGCATCGCCCTCGCCCTCCACTTCCTCAAACACCCCGACTAAAGTCGAGTTTATTTTAAACAATAATAAGCTACTCAATCGTGCCTAAGGATGGAGTGGCTGAGTCACGAATTGAGCTGTTTCAGGGGTCTCTTCAATAAAATCATGACTGCCATATTCATTATTATTTAAGTTTAAATGCTTATAACTGAGCACATAAAAATCACTATATTTTTTCATCACAATCGGGTGCATGCCTGCGGTTAAAGGCTCGTGTTCTTTAAATAATTTCATGATGTGTCGATCATTCATCGCCACAACATAGCGTTCATCATTTAAAGTAATCTGTACCAGAGCACTGCCCTTGGCAAAAATTGGAATCAAAAATTTATGATTTAAAGCAATCGCGCTGGCTGCATAACTTTCAATTTTTTGGCTAATCACATTAAACACCAAGCCATGACCAAAAGAGTCGAGTAACTGGCTGCTATTTTCCTGCGGTAAATTGACCTGTATGCCCAGTTTCAGTAAATCTTGCTGACTGACTTGCTTATTACTCAACAATTCTCTTAATAGCTGTTGTTTCAACTTTGCGTCAAAAAACTGGTTATCGAGCTGTAAATCATTGTTAATTAAAATTGAACCCAAGGCATTTTTATGGCGTGGCAATAAGTTCTCAATCACTTTACGATAATAAAACTTACTGTTCTTTTTGACCTGGCGGATCTTCTTATAAAAGTAAGTGGCATCAAAATCATGCAACAAGAAGTCATGCAATAATTCTGAACTGGCCAGTACCGCAATGGCATCATGCCCAGTAAAAGGTAAATTCAAGGTATGAATGTGCGGTAACACTTGTTCAAGCTTTACATATTGCGCACGATCTTCTGGGCAATAAGGATCATAAACCACAATGTATTCACGCTCAGCAGAAACATCTTGCGGCTGGATTTGCATGTTGGCATTCAGTTCTGCATGAAAGAACATGTTATAACGCGGGTCTTCAACATCGTCAGGATTAATTGAATACTGTGGCACTAAGGCAACCACACGTTTTAAATCGAGTAAATTGGAATATTTAATCGCGGCATAACCGCCCATTGAACCGCCATAGCCAATGCGGGTTTTAAAGGGTGCAATCAGGTCTTGAATTTCGGCAAACATCTGACGCATTGAGCTTTCAGGAAACCACGATTTCTGCTTCGGCATAATGCCAATGACATTGAAATCATGTTTAAGCAGTGACTTTTCAGCATTAATCGACAACCCTTTGGCACGCGTAATTAAATCGCCAAAAGAGAAAATCAACTCATCTGATGAGCCTCTTAAAAAAATTGCCCGAATTTGTTCGTCTTCAAAAATAATGTGTTTTTCCATTTCCACACCGAAGCAAATCGGCCCTTGTTTTTAGAGTCAATAAAACAAATAGACAGTGTGCCTATTTACCAAAAGCCAATATGTTATTTTATAGATGCTCAGAAGATTAACGGATAGGAAATTCAACCGCATGAGGCCAAGTATGGCACGAGTTTTGGGCCTCGAAACACGTTCGGCCAAGGAAGG
>NZ_JAZHOB010000208.1:0-260 GCF_048751585.1 Pollutimonas rozaliensis
TAAGCTATCGCTATGCGCAGTCGGTCAGCATGTTTACGACGTCAGGGTTAGGCGTAAGCCGCACCCTGCCGCTCATGTCCATGCCGATTGGGTTTTCGCTGTTGGCCTGGCACGTCTTTTGGTATGGGCCCGCGCCGCTGCCAGGCCTTCTGGAGCCCACTCCCCAAGAGCAAACCGATGCAGGGGAACCGTCATGATTCTGGCCATGTTGGGCGTCTTTCTGGTACACATGCTGCTCGGGCTACCGCTGTTCATCGCGC
>NZ_JAZHOB010000209.1:0-260 GCF_048751585.1 Pollutimonas rozaliensis
TAAGCGGATCTAACGGTGTCACCACCGCTGGTGAAGAGATACTCATAACTCATTAACCTTTGAATGCACAGGTGTGTACCAGCACACCGATGTAAGACGAAACCCCAATAACGATCTAAACGTAAGCTGGCTTTGCATCATCCGATTAATGCTCAACATCTGCCGCTTGCTGAGCCGCAAGTCTGGGTCCTTGAATGACTAAACTGGCCAATAACCGGACTTGCTCAGCTAACTCTTCATGCCATTGTGGCCAAATACGC
>NZ_JAZHOB010000210.1:0-260 GCF_048751585.1 Pollutimonas rozaliensis
AAACAAAAACTAATATTCACACGACAAATATCATTCAATGTAAGAATAATTTAGTGAATTAATTTAACGCTGCATAATTAGGGAAATCGACTTGCTTCCAAAGCTGTTGTGATAATTCTGAGTGACAAGCCCAGTTTACGTCTTAAAGTATTCGCGAGGTCAATGTTTTATAAAAAACACCGGAAAATAAACTTTATCTTTTTTTATAAAAAACTAACCAATTGAAATTAAAGGTGGTTTATTTGATCATGGTAAAATTT
>NZ_JAZHOB010000211.1:0-259 GCF_048751585.1 Pollutimonas rozaliensis
GGGGTATTACTCAAGCGTGTGCAGTTGATTAACGATAATTTTATTGATGTCGCCTCAAAACTGGTTTTTCAAGTCACACTCCCGGCGATGCTTTTTCTCAGTATTGTCGGTGCCGAGCATGACTTCTCTTCCAGTCTGTCCTTGATTGTGTTTGGTCTCATTGCCAATTTTATTTTTTTCTTGTTTACCTGCTGGATGACTCAGCGACACTTTGATCATCCTCAAGATCAAGGTGTCATCATTCAAGGCGGCTTTCGAG
>NZ_JAZHOB010000212.1:0-259 GCF_048751585.1 Pollutimonas rozaliensis
GCCGACAGTTATAAACACTATATAGAGCAGATGCTAACCTAGCAGCTGGGTACTGGTGTTGCTATTGAACAGATTAGTGCTGCTTGGCATAAAAATGGGCCTGTACTTATTTTACAGCAAGTACGCTTAGGTGCTAATGCACAGGCTCAGTTAGAAATTGCGCAAACTGTTGTACAAATCAATTTTTGGCAAAGCATGCTAACGCGTCGACTGACTGCTGAGCATTTTGAATTAGACGGGTTACGCTCCTGGCTCAATC
>NZ_JAZHOB010000213.1:0-259 GCF_048751585.1 Pollutimonas rozaliensis
TCTTCGCCGCCGAGCGAATCTACCGGCAGTAATTCCGGATCAAAATGCAGTCTGGCCAATTCAACTTCCCAATACGAATAATCAATGCAAATCTGTGCGGGCTCATGCGCCCGTGCAAACCATCGGAACCTGATATTAAACGCAAGTTTGCACTTACATCACTTTAATTGATGTTAAACCTGTCACAGCCCGAGCACCAGATTTAACAATCAAAAAATGCCGCCACAAAACAAAAAAGACACCCGAAGGTGTCTTTTTT
>NZ_JAZHOB010000214.1:0-259 GCF_048751585.1 Pollutimonas rozaliensis
CCGATGGACAACACGAGCATATTTGGGAAACGGTCGTACCGACCTTTATTCACTATAACCTGCCCCTCATTGCCTTCGGTTGGTTAGCGGCGATGGTGCTCTAGAGCAATATCAGGTTTGACCATAAAAAAGAGCGCTCAATTTAGGCGCTCTTTTTGTATTGGTGGTGTCACATCCCTCAATGAGTGTGTTGTTTAAGCACCTTCGTTGTGCAGCTCTAAGTTCGCTAAATCTTGCTGAATTTCCGCTAACGTTTTTG
>NZ_JAZHOB010000215.1:0-259 GCF_048751585.1 Pollutimonas rozaliensis
CTACCCGCAAACAGTTTTGGATTTTCCCCAGCGTTCATTTGATTGTTTAAGTGAAAAGCGACCGAGGCCATTGAACCTTTGTGCTGCTCACGTGGGCCATAGACGTTAAAGTAACGAAAGCCAGTAATTTGCGAGAGCTTCTCTTTATGCTCGGCAGCGTCTTGCCATAGGCGGCGGACATAGTTATCAAATGGCTGCTTGGAATAACCGATACCTTTATTGAAGAACCACAATATGAAGGCGCATTAAACGTTTACGG
>NZ_JAZHOB010000216.1:0-259 GCF_048751585.1 Pollutimonas rozaliensis
TCGAAATCTTCACCGCCCAGGAAGGTGTCACCGTTGGTGGCCAGTACTTCGAACTGGGTTTCACCATCGACATCGGCAACTTCGATGATGGAGATATCGAAGGTACCGCCGCCCAGGTCGTAGACCGCGATGGTCTTGTCACCACGAGACTTGTCCATGCCGTAGGCAAGCGCTGCGGCAGTCGGCTCGTTGATGATGCGCTTGACGTCCAGACCGGCAATACGGCCCGCATCTTTGGTGGCCTGACGCTGGCTGTCGT
>NZ_JAZHOB010000217.1:0-259 GCF_048751585.1 Pollutimonas rozaliensis
GGCTTTTTTGGTGCGCCAAGGCAAAATAGCCGAGGCGCGCAAAGTGCTGGCCGCGCTCACTGGCAAGCCCTTGCCCGATGATGCCGAATTGGCGGTGCACCAGCCGCAGAAAACCGAGCAGTCGCTCGCGGCTTTGTTCAGCAACAACCGCGCTTTGAGCACCTTGATGTTTTTTCAGGCGTTTTTTATGTGCCTGCTGATGGTGTATGGTTTGGGCTCGTGGCTGCCCAAGCTGATGACCATGGCGGGCTACGGCTTC
>NZ_JAZHOB010000021.1:0-1315 GCF_048751585.1 Pollutimonas rozaliensis
GGGATTAAGACTTACACGGAAGGTCTGATAAACCGATCCTCATAGAGGATAGCGAATTGGTTCATGGCCTGCTTCCAGTCGCGAGCAGGCCGTCCCCAGTCTGCGGTGATATTGCGCAGGGCCAGCCAGATGAGCTTGGCGGCGGCGTCCTCAGACGGGAAGTGCCCGCGGGTCTTGATAATCTTGCGCAACTGGGCGTTGATGCTCTCGATGGCATTGGTCGTATAGATCACCCGGCGCACTTCCGGCGGAAATGCGAAGAAGGGAATCACGCGGTCCCAGGCGCTGCGCCACGCGGCGCGGATCGTCGGGAATTTCTGACCCCATGGGCCTTCAGAAAAGGCATCGAGCTCGGCCTGGGCCGCCTCAGCACTCGCGGCCGTGTAGATGGGCCGGATCGCCGCGGCAAGCGCCTTGCGATCCTTCCAGGTGGCGTAATCGAGGCTGTTGCGGATCAGGTGCACGATGCAGGTTTGCAGCGTGGTCGCGGGGAATACTGCGCCCAGGGCCTCGGGCATGCCCTTCAGGCCGTCGGTCACGGCGATCAGGATATCTCCCACGCCTCGCGTCTTCAGATCGTTGAAGACCTTCATCCAGAACTTGGCGCCTTCGGTGCCTTCGATCCAAAGGCCCAGGATCTCCCTCGATCCGTCTGGCAACACGCCCAGCGCCAGGTAGATGGCCTTGTTGCGTACGACGGCGTCCTCGCGGATCTTGACTCGCAGCGCGTCGAAGAACACGACCGGATACATGGGTTCCAGGGGCCGGGACTGCCAGGCAGTGACCTCGGCCATGACCTCATCGGTCACCGAGCTGATGAACTCGGGCGAGACTTCGGTGGCGTATTGCTCCAGCAAAAATCCCTGGATCTCGCGCACCGTCATGCCTCGGGCGTACATGGCGACAATCTTGTCGTCAAAGCCCGTGAAACGCCGCTCGTGCTTCGGGATAAGCAGCGGAGTGAAGCTGCCGTCGCGATCGCGCGGTACCTCGATACGCACAGGGCCTTCCCCGGTGAGTACCGTCTTGGCTCCCTTGCCGTTGCGCTGGTTGGCGACATCGGCGGGCTTGGCGGCACCGCTGGGGTAGCCCAGGTGATGGTTCATCTCACCGCTGAGCGCACGCTCGATCAGGGCCTTCTTGAAGGCCAGTGAGGCGGCGTTGATCGCTTCGGCCGTCATCGGGCCGTCACCGAACGACGCCAACAGCTCACGGGGAATAGCCGGCAGATCCGCCAGCTTGGACTTCGGGTTGCGTGGCATAAATGCTCCTTGGACGCATGTTATGCCTTGAACACGAAATTACTGACAGGCCC
>NZ_JAZHOB010000218.1:0-259 GCF_048751585.1 Pollutimonas rozaliensis
TAAAGAAAAGGCAATATCTTCTTTATTTTCTTTTCTTTAAGTGCGTCTAACTTTTTAGTAAATATGTTTGTAGACGATGACGATTTTAAAGAGTTGAATCAAGTGGTAAGTGGGATATCTCGTTATCGTGTATTGGTGGGAGCAGAAGTTGGGACAGAAAATCTAGAGCGTAAATTTAATAAATTTGTAAGTCAAAAAGGCTATGAGTCTTTAATGTTTGTAAATAGTGATGGTGCTAGAGTTGGACTGTATTATTTTG
>NZ_JAZHOB010000219.1:0-259 GCF_048751585.1 Pollutimonas rozaliensis
GCCAAAGGTAATTTGCCACTGAAATTAGTACAGGCTATGTTTAGTGTGGAACAAAGCTTGCCGTCTTGGCAGCAGCGCCGTTTTAAATTGCACAGAATTACTACCGAGCAAGACTCAGCCCTGATCAGTATTAGCCGGCTAATTGCTCAAAAATCTGGTTTAGTGAAGCTTAGTAACAATAAGCTGCAGCTTACCAAAACCGGTGAAAAGCTGGTGCTTGCGCAAGATAATCTAACAATATATAAAAAGTTATTACAGG
>NZ_JAZHOB010000220.1:0-259 GCF_048751585.1 Pollutimonas rozaliensis
GCAGAGCTATACCGCCGATTCATGGACTCTGCCGCTGTCGAAGCCGCCGGCACAACCCCCTTGACGCCGATCTTGGCGCGCATCGACCGCTTAACAACGACACCTGAGTTCATGACGATGTTGGGCCAGCATTACCGCGAATCCCTCGGCGCCCTGTTTTACCTCACTGAGGAATCCGACCCCGCCGACCCTACTCGTTATGTGCCCTGGATGGGGCAAGCCGGGTTAGGCCTACCTGACGAGGCCTACTACCGTGACG
>NZ_JAZHOB010000221.1:0-258 GCF_048751585.1 Pollutimonas rozaliensis
GAACGGCTTTCATCCTCACATCCATATGATTGTTTTTACCAACGATGGGATCACATCTTCAGCCCTAGAGATTTTTTATAAAAAAGCATGGAAGAATGCTTGCATTAACTCCGGCTTACCTGAACCAAATCAACATGGCTGTACTGTCAAAGATGGATCTTATGCTTCAGATTATGTTTCCAAATGGGGCATTGAAGACGAAATGACAAAGGCCAATGCTAAAACAACAAAACGTAAAGGTCTTACCCCTTGGGGACT
>NZ_JAZHOB010000222.1:0-258 GCF_048751585.1 Pollutimonas rozaliensis
TTTCCATACACAACGCTGTACAACCTAACACCGCACCATCTTGGTTCTTCACTAGGTCCAGAGCATACCACTCGGAGAAAATCGTCGTTTTATACTTAATGTTCTGCTGATATAGGGTATGTAATAACGCATGACCCGTACGGTCAGCAGCAGCAGCGGTACGAGCAGCTTGCTCACCACCAAACTCTTTTGATTGGCCACCAAATGGGCGTTGATAAATCGAACCGTCTTCAAAACGAGAAAATGGCAACCCCATGC
>NZ_JAZHOB010000223.1:0-258 GCF_048751585.1 Pollutimonas rozaliensis
CGCCAAGTTGACGTTGCATCATGACCCTGGCCAGCCCCGATGGACTCGTGGCTGGCTTTTTTTGTTAGCGGCTTTACTCCTGCTGGCAAGCCCGGCCGCCTTCGCGGTGACCGGTGAGATCGACTTGACCAGTTCTGCCATTGGCTTTTTTGCCGTGGCCATCTTCGTGCTGGCCTACGCGCTGGTCATGGCCGAAGAGAAGATTCACATGCGCAAGTCCAAGCCCGTGCTGGTGGCAGCGGGGGTGATATGGGGACT
>NZ_JAZHOB010000224.1:0-258 GCF_048751585.1 Pollutimonas rozaliensis
GCTACATTTCAGACATAGAAGCCCGAAAAATGTATCGTGATAATTATTTAAACGAATATGGAAACTAAATTGATAACAAGAAATGCCGTGTTGCTTACGGAAAAGGACCCTGTCGAACGTGACGGTGTCCGTGGCGGGAAGCTCATTCCTTTCCGATTCAATACGAGAACAGACGGGAACGAAAACGGGTACGTTTACGACCCCGGTTGCTTTGATGCTTTCATCGAACGTTACTACGAGGCAAACGGAATCAGCCCG
>NZ_JAZHOB010000225.1:0-258 GCF_048751585.1 Pollutimonas rozaliensis
GTAGAATGTTAGTATCCGCGCTCGTTTTGAGAGTGATTATTATCGCTAACGAAGCGCTACGACAGCACAAGGTCGCATTGATGCTGTCACACTTATTATTTTTTTACTAATTTGAGAGTAAATACTATGAAATTCAATGCAGTAGTGCGTACTGAACTAGGTAAAGGTGCGAGCCGCCGCCTACGTCACACTGGTCTATTCCCAGCTATCGTTTACGGTGGTGAAGCAGCGCCAGTATCTATCGCTCTAAAACACGAT
>NZ_JAZHOB010000226.1:0-257 GCF_048751585.1 Pollutimonas rozaliensis
AAAAGGAGAGCGATGCTCTCCTTTTTTGGTTGGCGGTGTTTAGCGACTTTCAATATCGAGCCAGAATTTATCGTCAATTGCCTGAGTCTCATTACTCAGATGTGGGTTGTCGACCCGAATAAATGTGCGCTCACCAATATTGGCTTTCTCAACGGTCTCTTTTACCAGAGGGGCATTCTCAAAAAATTCGATGAAGGATCCGTCTTGATAGGCGGCCGCAAAGGCATCGTTGAGCATGGTCGCTACCTCTGGGTTTT
>NZ_JAZHOB010000227.1:0-257 GCF_048751585.1 Pollutimonas rozaliensis
GATGATCGAAAGCGTCCATCCGCCTACCCCACCCGCGAAGGCTTGACCCACTTTGCGGGCAAAGGAATAGACGGCATAGACGGTCCCATCTTCTCGTTTGCCACTACGAACTTCTTGGTCATCGATCACATCGGTGATGTTGGCCCAGATCACGGTATTGAAAACCGCCAAACCGATATAACCCACCGCTGACATTGCAATATAAAGCTGTACATTTTGCGGGCGTAGGAGAAACAAGAGCCCATAGATCACTGCCG
>NZ_JAZHOB010000022.1:0-1211 GCF_048751585.1 Pollutimonas rozaliensis
GTGTAATGACCCAGCAGAATCTGCTCAGATTATGCGGCTAAAGCAAATGCCTCGGCCGGGGTTTTCATGGCCAACGCCTGGTGTGGGCGCCGGTGGTTGTAAAAGCGTATCCAGTCGCCAATGACACGGCTGGCATGCTGTATGGATTCGAAGCGGTGACGGTGGGCACACTGTTCTTTAAGCGTTCTGATCACTCGCTCGACCATGCCATTTTGTTGTGGGCAATGGGGCGTGATGAACTCCTGACGCAGGCCGTAACTGCGCACCAGGGCCGTGTAGCTGCGGGAGGTAAAAACCAGCCCGTTGTCTGACCGTAACAAGAACGGTTCAGGAACGCGGCCTAGAGTCCCAAACCGGGCAATCAAGGCGTGCTCCAGTGCGCTGCCGGCGGTCGTGGCCTTCCCGCTGCGAGACAGATGCCAACCGAGTAATTCACGAGTATGGCAGTCAATCACCAAGGCTAGCGTTGCCCAATTATCACGGCCCGCCCAGATGCGGCACAGATCCGTGGACCAACGCTCATTAGGCGCGCTCGCCACCGACGGCAAGGCCTGGATGCGAGGCCTGAAACCAATGGCTCGCTTCTTTACTTGCCAGCCTTTGAGCTGGAAGATGCGCTGCACGGTGTTCTTGTTAAAGCCCAGCAGATAGGCCACTGTCCGGTAACCGAAGGATGGTGACTCTTCGATCATGGCCTTGATCGGTTCGGCGAACTGCGGGTTTATCTTGGGCTCAGCCTTAACCGGCTTGTAATACACCGTGCGTCGGGGAATACCGAACCATTGGCATAGCTTGGCGATCGAGACGGTGTACCCGTCGGCTTTAAGTCCCTGGCGGATCGTCTCGATCATTTCTCGTCCTCGCCCAACAGGGACTGCAATTTTTTTCTTGCACGCAGCTCCAGCATCGCTTCGCCATAGGCCTCTTGAAGATCCTTGAGCTGGCGTTCATATTGCTCTCGGATATCCTCGGGCTTGGCCCGCAAGGCGTTTTCCATGCCCCGCTTTGCATCGTCCAGCCAGTTCTCGATCTCTGAGGGCGATAGGTCGTAAGCACGGCTCGCTTCGGCAACCGTCGTCTTACCTTGAATAATGTCCAGCACCAGCGCGCTTTTCCGCTTGGCTGTCCAGCGTTTGATCTCGTCTTGCATCTTCATACTCATGGTGATTTCCTAAATTATCACCTGAGCAGGATTTCAGTGGGTCATTACA
>NZ_JAZHOB010000228.1:0-257 GCF_048751585.1 Pollutimonas rozaliensis
GGCGGCCAGGGCCTCGTGCAACCACTGCTTGGCGGTGGTGATCGCTTCGATGGGGGCCTCGCTGCTTGCCTGCGGGGACAGCTTGGCCAGGCATGCCGTGATCGCCGATGACAACGCACAGCCGGTGCCGTGCAGGTTGTCGGTGGCAATCCGTTCGGCGGCCAGCCAGCGCTGGCCCTGAGGGGAGGCCAGCAAATCCGGGCAGGTTTCACCCCGCAGGTGCCCACCCTTGAGTACCACGTAAAGCGCGCCCAAGG
>NZ_JAZHOB010000229.1:0-257 GCF_048751585.1 Pollutimonas rozaliensis
TGAGCATATTACAACCAAAGATGCGGTAGAGTTTGTAACTAATGCGCCGGATAATGTTGCAGCAACAATTACTGCTCATCACTTACTGTACAATCGCAACCATATGCTGGCAGGGGGCATTCGCCCACATTATTACTGTTTACCTATTTTAAAACGTAATATTCACCAACATGCTTTAATGGCTGCTGCAGTAAGTGGTAATAAAAAATTCTTTTTTATCTTTATAATGAGGCGCTGAGTCAGTACCTAAAAAGAAT
>NZ_JAZHOB010000230.1:0-257 GCF_048751585.1 Pollutimonas rozaliensis
CTACGAAGGGATGATCATCGGTGAGAATGCGCGTGAAAACGACCTGAGTGTAAACATCACTACCGCCAAACAAATGACTAACGTCCGTTCAGCGACTAAGGACCAAACATCTGTTATCAAAACGCCACGTATTTTGACACTAGAAGAATCCCTTGAGTTCTTGGATGATGATGAGTACATGGAAGTTACGCCAGTTTCTATCCGTCTACGCAAACAAATCCTGAACAAGGCAGAGCGTGATAAAGCCAACAAAAAGA
>NZ_JAZHOB010000231.1:0-256 GCF_048751585.1 Pollutimonas rozaliensis
TGGATTGCACCCCAAATTGCATGGCTAAGTCTTGTTCAGTATCACAATTGACTTTAGCGAGGCAAAGTTGCTGCGGGTATTGCTGCACAATTTTTTCGAGGATCGGCGATAACTGCTGGCAAGCGGCACTGCGCGCCGACCAAAACTGAAATAACACCAGTTGCTGGGTGGAGCGCTCTAATACTTCGCGCGCATTCATTAAACTCACATCAACAATAGGATTGAACATAAATAAGTGTTCCATTTATAACGTTAC
>NZ_JAZHOB010000232.1:0-256 GCF_048751585.1 Pollutimonas rozaliensis
AGTAAGGAGAAAATACCGTTCTTCTCCTCTTTTTGTGTTATACTATTCACAGATATGTAGGAAAGAAGATGATTGTATTACTGGTAGAATAGATTGGAAACAAAATTTGAGAGTTGCCTGGTTGGGCAACTTTTTGACGGGTGCCTCTTTTTCTCTAGTTATGCCCTTTATGTCCCTTTATGTGGAAGAATTGGGTGTGAGAGGGACAGATATTGAATTTTACGCTGGCCTTGCTGTATCCGTTACAGCCTTTGCT
>NZ_JAZHOB010000233.1:0-256 GCF_048751585.1 Pollutimonas rozaliensis
GCCATTCACCCACCTGAAAACCCAGCACTTGTGCAGGAGCCGGCACTTCACGCGCTACCGTTTCGTTAAAATAGGCCGCTTGCGCCTGCCAGATACAGCAAAGTAAGATAAAGAAAGCTAGTTTTTTCATTGTTCTCCCTTAGGGTGCACCCTATTGCTGGGGGCTAAGTTAGCCAGAAAGCTGCACAAAACTCAAGCGGGGCTGGCATCGCTGCAGCAGTAGGAGTATTATACGGCATAACCTAGTAATTTAGTC
>NZ_JAZHOB010000234.1:0-256 GCF_048751585.1 Pollutimonas rozaliensis
GTGATTGGCCAGCATTCGCCGCCACCGTCCGGGCCACGGCACGCTTCTCCTTCTGGACCGCCGGGGCCGCCGCCCTGCTGTTTGCCCTGTTCGGCAACCAGCTGATTGCCCTGCTCACCGGGCTGGAAGAAGTGCGCGCGGTGGCCGCCGTCTATCTGCCCTGGATGGTGCAGATGCCGTTGATCGCCGTGTGGAGCTACCTGCTGGACGGCGTTTTCATTGGCACCACCGCCGTCAGCCAAATGCGTAACAGCAT
>NZ_JAZHOB010000235.1:0-256 GCF_048751585.1 Pollutimonas rozaliensis
AGTTGCCGCAGCGGGCGTCGGCGCATCCACGCCTAAGGGCGTGGTATCGACCAGCGGGTCTGTGGATGCCTGTACGGGTGCGGGCTTGGCGGGCCTGGAGGTATTGCTGGGCTTGGCCGGTGTTGCCGGTGTTGTTGCAGGCTGTGCGCCCAGCTCTTCATCAAGTGGATCGAGGTCCTGGGTGGCGAAGCTGCGTGCTTCGTCACGGCTCAGTTTGTCGATGTCGTAGAGCGTCATTCCGTCCAGGCTGGCGCGG
>NZ_JAZHOB010000236.1:0-255 GCF_048751585.1 Pollutimonas rozaliensis
TGGACGTGCGCGTGATTGCGGCCACCAACCGTGATTTGAAAGAGATGATCGACGCCGGGCATTTCCGAGAGGATCTCTATTTCCGGCTCAACGTGTTTCCCGTCGATTCAGTGCCGCTGCGCAAGCGCATCGAGGATGTGCCCTTGCTGGCACGACATTTTCTGCACCGCGCCTGCTTGAAGTTCAACAAGCAGGGCGTGCGTATTCCTCCGGCTCAGTTGGAGCTGCTGACCCTCTACCCATGGCCTGGCAATA
>NZ_JAZHOB010000237.1:0-255 GCF_048751585.1 Pollutimonas rozaliensis
GGGAGTGCTGCTCGCCAATACCTTCGGCTGGCATAGTATTTTCTTTACGCTCACTCTGATGGGGGTTGCTCTGGTCATCTGTACGGGTTTACAAGACAACGTCAAAGGTGATCCGAAAACAACATCGATTGCCGAAGATATCAAATATCTTTTCCAAAGTCGGGCTTATATCGGTAATGTGATGATGTTTGCTTGTGCTTCTGCGGCTTTTTTTGCCTATTTAACCGGAATGCCAGAAATCATGGCACAGCTAGG
>NZ_JAZHOB010000023.1:0-1077 GCF_048751585.1 Pollutimonas rozaliensis
GACCTGGTTCGTCATTGAAAAGACGCGCCTGGGCGCGCTGCTGCGCGCGGGCACCGAGAACCCCAAGCTGGTCGAGGCCTTCGGGGTGAACGTGCCGCTGGTGGTGACCCTGACCTACGGCTTTGGGGTAGCGCTGGCCGGCTTTGCCGGGGTGCTGGCCGCACCCATCATGCAGGTCTCGCCGCTGATGGGCTCGAACCTGATCATCGTGGTGTTCGCGGTGGTGGTCATCGGGGGCATGGGCTCGATCATGGGCTCGATCCTCACGGGCCTGGGCCTGGGGGTGATCGAGGGCCTGACCAAGGTGTTCTGGCCCGAGGCGTCCAACACCGTGGTCTTTATCATTATGGTCATCGTGCTGCTGCTGCGTCCGGCCGGTCTCTTTGGGAAAGAAAAATGAACCGTCAAGTCATCGGCTATCTACTGGCGGCGATCGTGCTGGCGCTGCTGCCGGCGCTGGGGGCCTATCCGATCTTCGTGATGAAGGTCATGTGCTACGCCTTGTTCGCCTGCGCGTTCAACCTGCTGCTGGGCTACACGGGGCTGCTGTCCTTCGGGCACGCGGCCTTTCTGGGCGGGGCGGCCTACGCGGCCGGCCATGCGATGGCGGTGTGGGGCCTGCCCACCATCGTGGGGTTGCTGTTCGGCACGGCGGTGGCCGCGCTCATGGGCCTGGTCATGGGGGCGCTGGCGATCCGGCGCAGCGGCATCTACTTTGCGATGATCACGCTGGCCATGGCGCAGATGGTGTTCTTCTTCTTTTTGCAGGCGCCCTTCACGCATGGCGAGGACGGACTGCAGGGCATCCCGCGCGGCACGCTGTTCGGGCTGGACCTGTCGCAGGACATCAATCTGTACTACGTGGTGATGGCGATCTTCGTGTTCGGCTACGCGGTGTGCTGGCGCACGATCAACTCGCCCTTCGGGCAGGTGCTCAAGGCGCTGCGCGAGAACGAGCCGCGCACGATTTCGCTGGGCTACAACGTGGACAACTTCAAGCTGCTGGCCTTTGTGCTGTCGGCGGCGCTGGCCGGCCTGGCCGGGGCCACCAAGGCGCTGGTGTTCGTGTCGGCCACG
>NZ_JAZHOB010000238.1:0-255 GCF_048751585.1 Pollutimonas rozaliensis
AACATCAACGACAAATGCAAGCTCTTGCCAAGGTTTACCTAAAGATGGATCAGGGTGCAACATAGCTTCTTTTAATGCGTTGTTTTCAAAGATAACTTTTAAAGCTGACTTTGATATATCATCGATAATAGCTTTGTTACCAGTGTCTGAATTAGGGTCAAATTTGGTTTGATACCAATACATTACCTTTTTAAGGTGATTATTCTCTTGTGGAGTATCCATATCTTCAACCAAGCGACAAATACGATTTTGAAT
>NZ_JAZHOB010000239.1:0-254 GCF_048751585.1 Pollutimonas rozaliensis
CGCAGTTGAAAACTGGAATTGGGCTGGGTCACAAAAATTCCGCATCGTAGATGAACGCCACGAACCGAAGCCAGAAGCAGACTTCAAGGCAGACCGCATGTATTTACTATGCCCCGATGGCGAGTATCGAGATGCTGTGTCAATGATTGAGGAGAGCTTGAATCAGTCAAACACCAGTCAAACAAACTGGCACGAGCGCGGGGAGCTGCCGCCTGTTGGAGCTGAATGTGAGTATTACTCAACTGAAATGCGTG
>NZ_JAZHOB010000240.1:0-254 GCF_048751585.1 Pollutimonas rozaliensis
TTCGAACTCAAAGCTTACCCATATAGCTACCGCCTTACCGACCAAGTTGCGTTCAGGGACAAATCCCCAGAAACGGCTATCGGCACTGTTATCTCGGTTATCTCCCATCATGAAGTAGTGGCCTTCTGGCACCACCCAGCGGTTGACGCCCGGACGAGGCTGATAAGCAGCCACGCGGTCATTGCGGGATGGGTTCACGAGGATCTGGTGTGCTTGCGCGCCCAAGGTTTCTTGCGCCTGAATCAAGTTCACAC
>NZ_JAZHOB010000241.1:0-254 GCF_048751585.1 Pollutimonas rozaliensis
CGACATAGCCTATACTCATCTAATAAGCCGTTTCTCCTATCATTAATATAAATAAACGCGCAATAGAGCGAACAATTACCAACCAACACCTTCAAACGCGCATTAAATATGATCCATATCAAAAAATCACACGTAACAGCTGCCAATCTCGACCATTTAATGGTTTCATACGAACATTAAAAGACAGAAACGAACACAAAGGCCATCAAAATGAAACAACAGCACAGTTCAACGCAATTTAACGAACACCAAGT
>NZ_JAZHOB010000242.1:0-254 GCF_048751585.1 Pollutimonas rozaliensis
GGCATAAAGTTCGATGTCGGCCGGTAGGGCTGCCAATCCGCTGGAGACCATCCATCCCACAGGATGAATATGGAAATTGGATGAAACTAACCCAACACGAATGGGGCGGCTGTGATCCGCTTCATGTACTCTGGGAATGGGAAAAATACGGTTATTAGTGGGCCCGAAGCGAGATTGCCAGGCTCTGGCCAGTTCTAGGATACCCTGAACAGTTGCTGCAGGATCGTAGTGCATTGAAAGAAGCTGGTTGGAGT
>NZ_JAZHOB010000243.1:0-254 GCF_048751585.1 Pollutimonas rozaliensis
GCCGAGATTCGTGAAGAGTACGAAAAGGTCCGCGAGCGCAACGCCAATCGTCGTCCCAAAGCCGCCGACCTGGACTACACCCAGGCTCGCAAGCGGCGCTTCCGCACCGACTGGGCTACGCATACCCCTGTGGCCCCCCGGCAGCCGGGTTTGATGATCTTCGGGTACTTGCCGGCCAGTTGCCAGCTCATGAAGAAGGGCGTCGTGTCGATGCGCTCCACCAGCTCGTTGAAGTCGTAATCGTCGAAGGTCAT
>NZ_JAZHOB010000244.1:0-254 GCF_048751585.1 Pollutimonas rozaliensis
GGATTCAAAATGTCAGGTACAGATGCCAAAACAGGTAGCCCAGATTACTTATTAAACTTCTTAGAACAAAAAGTCGTTTCTGAAATGTTCTAATTCATATAGTAATTAAAAGATAAGAAACGTTGTTTGAGTCGCTTTATGACTTAAACAACGTTTTTGTTTTTCATAAAAATTGAGAGAGAAATTAAGTTGTCATAAATTGTTAATAATATTGGATTAAATGATATTGAATATCAAAGGATATAAGTATACGC
>NZ_JAZHOB010000245.1:0-254 GCF_048751585.1 Pollutimonas rozaliensis
GGTGTTGGCGATTGGCGTATTCCTAGACCCTCAAGGCGATTGGATGCCGGCCACCGGGCCTTATGCCACTCAACCTTTCACTAAAGGTTTCTTGGAAGGTTACAACACCATGGATACCTTAGCAGCCTTGATGTTTGGGATGTTAATTGTTGATGCCTTGCGTAGTAAGGGCATCACCGAGCAGCGAGCGACGACGAAATACCTCATCAGTTCAGCCTTTATTGCTGCCTTTGGTCTTGCTTCGGTGTACATTT
>NZ_JAZHOB010000246.1:0-253 GCF_048751585.1 Pollutimonas rozaliensis
TGGGGCGATTATTTTAGACTTGTGGTTTGGCGATATCAAAACCAGCTTACCTCAAGTAGCCGTTTCCGAACGTGGCTTGGTTGATGCGTGGTTTCTCGATGGCTTCGCGCCCAGTAAAAACCCTGACATGTGGAGCCAAGCTTTATTTGATGGCATGAGCCAATTGGCCAAAGAAAATTGTACCTGCGCTACCTTTACCGCTGCTGGGTTTGTCCGCCGAGGGCTCAATCAAGCTGGCTTTAGCATGAAAAAG
>NZ_JAZHOB010000247.1:0-253 GCF_048751585.1 Pollutimonas rozaliensis
TGAATTCCGCCGCATCCCGCCAGGTGGAAATCCCGCCAATACCGGAAATGGGCAGCGTGGGCGTGGCTGGGTCTCGGGCAATTTCCGCCACCATGTTCAGGGCGATGGGTTTCACCGCGCTGCCGCAGTAGCCGCCGTGGGTGCTCTGGTGGCCCACGGTGGGTTTGGCGACCATGTTGTCCAGGTCGATGCTGGTGATCGAGTTGATGGTGTTGATAGGCGCGCACCACTTTGTAGGCTTTGTACGAAAACT
>NZ_JAZHOB010000024.1:0-807 GCF_048751585.1 Pollutimonas rozaliensis
CGGGGTGTTTGAGGAAGTGGAGGGCGAGGGCGATGCTGATGCGACCCCTCGAATCTCATCGCCGGGTGTCATCTTTCACGCGGCCACCGGCATCGATGCGGCTACCGTGGCCCCAGTGCAGACCACACTGCAAAAACGCATCCTGCGCGCCTTCGTTGCTCGGGGCCTGCTGGAGAACTGTGACGCCAAAGACATGCTGGGCTACAAACACAGCGGCTTCTCGGTGGACGCCGGTGTCTGCATCGAAGCCCACGACCGCGCTGCGCTGGAGCGGCTGCTGCGCTATTGCGCGCGTCCACCGTTTTCCATGGAGCGCCTACGCAAAGAGGGAAGCAAACTGGTGTACCGCTGTGCCAAACAGCGCAGCGAGCCCACCAGTGACAAGCGTGGTGCCAAGGCAGATGAGCTGCACCTCACACCGCTGGAACTGATCGACCGCATCGCCGCGCTGGTGCCACCGCCACGCACCCACCGGCACCGCTACTTTGGTGTGCTGGCACCAAACTCGCCGCTGAGAGCGGCGGTAACGGCGCTGGCTCAGCCTGCTGCGTCGCAACCAGCCACGGTGGAGACTGCACAACCTGGCGCGGGCGTACCTGGGGTGGCGGCGCCGGGCAACGCGGCCACACCCACACCCGAACCTGAAGCACGCCCGAAGCGAGCGGCGCATTACTTGTGGGCGGTGCTGATTGCCCGCATCTACGAGGCATTTCCGCTGCTGTGCCCCATGTGCGGTGGGCAGATGCGCATCATTGCCTTCATCACCCACAGCGCCGAAATCCGCCACATCCTGAACCACATCGGGGT
>NZ_JAZHOB010000248.1:0-253 GCF_048751585.1 Pollutimonas rozaliensis
CTGTTCATTGGTGTAGTATCCAGTTGCTGGTATGACAGTACAGCCTCCAGCAACTTTAGATATTTCTTGCTCAAGTATATCAGCTTGAGCCTTAATTTCAGGGCTTACCTTACCCTGATTATCACTCAAACCAATAGTAATTTTTATTTTTTTCATACTCATTAGTACCACTCTCCCCTTTTTTATTATTTGAATCATAGTTGAGTATACCATGGATGATATACTCAGTATAACTCATTTCATTGTGTTATGT
>NZ_JAZHOB010000249.1:0-253 GCF_048751585.1 Pollutimonas rozaliensis
GTATACACCGCTTCTTCGTGGGGCGTACGCGCATCTTCCATCAGCACCGGCGCACCCACGCTGCTCTGGATGGTATCGAGCAGCGTCAGGCCGGTGAAGACCCGGATGGTCAGCTGCTTTTCCTGCTGAGTCAGCGTGTTCCACGACTGAATGTCGTTGGACAGCGGCACTTTTTCCGGCAGCCAGAAGTTGCTGGTCAGGCGGTTCCACACGTCCAGATCTTTATCGTCCTGCAGACGGTTCCAGTTGATCG
>NZ_JAZHOB010000250.1:0-253 GCF_048751585.1 Pollutimonas rozaliensis
CGATTGAATTGGGCCGTCAATATCAAGCTCAGGTATTTATTAATGATTATTGGCCATTGGCGCTTAAGCATGGTGCATTTGGTGTTCACTTGGGACAAGAAGATCTACAAACAGCGGATCTTGATGCTTTAGCTGAGGCTAACATCCGATTAGGGTTATCAACCCATGGTTATTTTGAATTACTGACTGCGTTAAAAATCAGGCCGAGTTATATCGCATTAGGGCATATCTTTCCTACCACAACCAAGCAAAT
>NZ_JAZHOB010000251.1:0-253 GCF_048751585.1 Pollutimonas rozaliensis
TGCGTGTATCCAATACATTTTCTGAGCATTTCCTTGACCCAAGATTGCCGAGTTTTTTAAAAGATTATCCCCGCTTTCGAGTTCGGTTATACACCTCGCCATGGAGCCAATCTGATCAAAGAAGTCAGCATGATATTGAAATATATAACGGTTATGGTGACTGGGATGGGCGTCAAGTCGAACGGCTAACTCATGAATACTGGCAAGTGGTGTGCCGCCCACAAGCCATAAACCATTACGGTAACGTCACTTG
>NZ_JAZHOB010000252.1:0-252 GCF_048751585.1 Pollutimonas rozaliensis
TAAGGAAGTATTATTAATTTTGCTTCCATATTACCTACAGAAGCTTTTATCAACATCTCAGCATTTTGTAAATTAAGAACAGCAGGTGTTGATGTAGATACTGTAGGTATATCTGATACATCTGTATCAACCATTCCTGTAGAATATACTTTTGCTCTACATCTGATAGTTTCTCCACCTCTAACTTTTGTTGCTATAACATTTACTACTTTTACTTCTTCCAATTTTTTCACACTCTCCTTTTTATTTGTG
>NZ_JAZHOB010000253.1:0-252 GCF_048751585.1 Pollutimonas rozaliensis
GCTGTAAACGGTCTTCTGTAAATTTGGAGGCGGGTGTTGGAGTCGAACCAACCGTTACCATGCTAATGAGACATGTGAGACGCCCTTTCTCTATACCCGCGATTCTTAATGACCAGACCAAGCTTTTTATTTTTTTCTATGCGCGAAAAGTAAAAGTTGTTTGCTGTATTTGGTCTTCTGTCAAATTTGGAGTCGTAGACGGGATTCGAACCCGCGAGCAACTGATTGAAGGTCAGGTGGCTAACCATTTGC
>NZ_JAZHOB010000254.1:0-252 GCF_048751585.1 Pollutimonas rozaliensis
GCCACTGCAGCTTCAGAGCAAGGTGTTGGCGCGCACAAGGATGCCGGCTACTTAACCTTGGTGCTACAAGACAGCCAAAGCGGTTTAGAAGTGCTGACCGAGCGCGGCTGGTTAAAGGCTGAACCACTGCCAGGCGCTTTTGTGGTAAATATTGGTGAGTTACTGGAGCTGGCCTCAAACGGTTATTTACGCGCCACCTATCATCGGGTCGTCAGTCCACCTGAGGGAACAGAACGGTTATCTTGTGCCTTC
>NZ_JAZHOB010000255.1:0-252 GCF_048751585.1 Pollutimonas rozaliensis
GAACCCGTGGCCGCCGACACCGCCCGCCAGCACCTGGAAACCCAGCTCGCCGCCTGGCAAGCGGGCCAGCAAACCCCGCTGCCGCTGGCCCCACAGGCCGGTTTTGCCTGGCTGGCCAAGCAAGGCACGCCGGAAATAGCGCAGGATAAAGGCCGAGACAGCGACGCCTTTGCTGCCGCCGAAGCCGCCTATGAAGGAGGTTACAAGGTTATCGGCGAAGCCGCGCAAAGCGCGTATTTAAGCCACCAGTGG
>NZ_JAZHOB010000256.1:0-252 GCF_048751585.1 Pollutimonas rozaliensis
GTCCACCACCATCGACCCCTGCGCTTCTTCTACCGGCAAGCCTGCGCCGATGGCCGCAGCCATGGGCTCTTCGATCAGGAAGACTTCGCGGGCACCCGCCCCTTCGGCGGACTCGCGGATGGCACGGCGCTCTACCTGAGTCGACATGCAGGGCACGCAGACCAGGACACGCGGGCTGGGCGTCAGAAACGTGCTCTGATGCACCTTGCGAATGAAGTGCTGGAGCATCTGCTCGGTAACGGTAAAGTCGGC
>NZ_JAZHOB010000257.1:0-252 GCF_048751585.1 Pollutimonas rozaliensis
TTAGTGGCGAGTTGTTCAATCTTTTTCAACTCATCGATTTTTGCCGTTTGTTGGTTAAACCACTGGCTGGCATCGATACCAAAATTGCCGCCAGGAGAAGCGATGGCCTTATTACGCATCTGAAGTGCGCTTTGTGCAGAAGGATTGTTGAGGGCCTGTTCAAAAGCCCTGCGCAGCTCGGGATTGGCGAACATGTTATAGGCCGTGGTATAGGCCTCTCCTCGGCCAACCATCTGGTTTAGACGTTCGAAC
>NZ_JAZHOB010000025.1:0-648 GCF_048751585.1 Pollutimonas rozaliensis
CCTTAAGTGGGCGTTATGTTTTATTGAACTTCAGCAAAATCAATTCACAAATTTTAGTGGGAAAATTTGGTTTAATTTAAGAGGTTTTCTATTCTAATTTGTTGATATTATGAGTTTATTGTTCTTTTTGGTGGCTGTTGAAAGTTGAACGATACTTTGTGTTTTTGTCGGGTTTCGCTCTGATAAATTGTGTACGCAAAAGATTCGATTGTTGCTGAAAGGTCTCTTCCTTTGGTGTTGTTGACCCCTTGATTCCGCAGGCTAATTCGCTTCAACTTATTTGGGATCTTATCTGCACCAATGATTGCTGAAAGTAGGCTGGTTTGTCATTTTGAGTTAAACTGCTGCGAACAAATGAACATTGTAAAAGTTCAATGTAATCAATGAGTAATAAAGCATAACAAACGCTTCAAGAGGGACTTCCAACGCGTGGCATTTTTATTATGCGTTGGTTTTTGTGGTTACGGTGTTATGCGGAAACTTGGTAGTAGCGTTGTCAGCCCCTTAAGCGGGCGTTATACCTTGCCGAAAAAAGAGGCATTGATTGGTATATTAATCAGTCATCTAATCGTTTCATTGCACTACGGTAAACATCACTTCGCTCTCGTTTTCCAACTGCTAATACCGTTACCACGATGACGTCATCTT
>NZ_JAZHOB010000258.1:0-252 GCF_048751585.1 Pollutimonas rozaliensis
GATCGGGGCTCACGCTCGCCTGGCCCAACTGAAGCCCGGTTTCCGCTAAAGCCGCCCGCAGGTGCGGTAGAGCAGTCTCCATCATCTGCCGCACCTGGGCATGTTCGCTGACGATATGGATCTGCGCCTGGTCCTGCTGCACGCGCAAAGAGATATGCAATGAGCCCAGCTCCTGAGGATGCAGGCGGATCTCCGCTTTGTGCAAATTGTCGCGGCTGAACAGGGCAATATGTTGGCTCACCGACTGTTTCC
>NZ_JAZHOB010000259.1:0-251 GCF_048751585.1 Pollutimonas rozaliensis
CACGAACATGATCATGGTTGCACTTAAATTGCCTTATAAAGTGTTCACTTTATTGACTAGAAAATTGGTGAGAGTTTAATTATGGCAATACTAGTAACCGGAGCTACAGGATTTGTTGGTAGAGAACTTACTAGTTTAGAACAAGATTTTCGTAGTGTAGTACGTTTTGGTGAAAAGCATCCATTCAAAGATAATTATGTCATTACTTCTTTAGATGAATCAACGGATTGGAGTCATTGCTTTCATGATAT
>NZ_JAZHOB010000260.1:0-251 GCF_048751585.1 Pollutimonas rozaliensis
CTCGCGAAAGCCGGACTGGAAGATATGCTCCGCGCCGTGGCGTGGGTCATCGGCAGGAATTTCGCGGTACAGTTCATTGAGGTCGACACCCGACCAGAATGACTCTTCGAATTGATTGTACTCCTGCTTGGCACGACGCAATGCCATGCTGCGCTGGAAAATCACCACCCACGAGAGGATCGACCCCACTTGATAATGAGTGCCAGCACCGTCGTGCAGCTCGTCATGTTACTGCTGGTGGTGGGGTCGAT
>NZ_JAZHOB010000261.1:0-251 GCF_048751585.1 Pollutimonas rozaliensis
GTGGTCAATGACGCCACCAACAGCCGCTTCTTCAGCGGCAACGACGTCTCCGCCACCGCCGTGACCATCGGCGCCACCACCTACTACGGCTGGATCAGCCGGCCGATCAAGAGCGGCGGCGTGGTCCGCGGTTTCTATTTCTGGACCGATGCCGATTTCACCTCCCTGGCCCTGGCGCAGGCCGACGGCAACCAGGACGGCGACAGCAACGTGGCGGACAACCGTGGCTTTCTGCTGGTGGTCGATCAGGC
>NZ_JAZHOB010000262.1:0-251 GCF_048751585.1 Pollutimonas rozaliensis
GTTCCAAGTGATTTTTTATAGCCAGTTGGCTAAAGAGCAAGGGTTATTCGAGTTTTCTGATGTGGTAGACACCGTCAATGAAAAGCTCACTCGCCGACATCCGCACGTTTTTTCTGACGCCAAGTTTGCCGATGAGCAGCAACTCAACGCCCATTGGCAGGCAGAAAAACGTAAAGAAAAGCAGCAAGCAGGCAAAACAGAACAAAGTATTCTAGACTCAATACCACAGGCGTTACCGGCCTTGTCGCGGG
>NZ_JAZHOB010000263.1:0-251 GCF_048751585.1 Pollutimonas rozaliensis
AGGAGGTAATGGCTTTATCCAAAAAAGAAATCACTCAAGATTACAGGGCGGCAGTTAAAGGCCTTAGGGCAAGGTTTGAGCAGTATGGAAACATGGCAGAGGAGCACACAATAAACCGGTTTGGGTTGTTTTTATTGGCCCAAAAATACCTCAGAAAACACCCAGAGCTATTAGATTGCGACTGCTCCGGGATAGGGTTACCGGCGCGGGATTACGTATCGCTGCACTGTGCATATGAATTTGAGATGGAT
>NZ_JAZHOB010000264.1:0-251 GCF_048751585.1 Pollutimonas rozaliensis
GACCGTTTTTCTGCGTCGATTTGCAGGCATCAATCGAACTCTCGCCCCAGCTTCATCAATGACGTCAATCGCTTTATCTGGCAAGTGACGCTCGTTAATGTATTTAGCCGAGAGCTCCACCGCTGCGCGTAACGCTTTATTGGTATAACGAACATCGTGATGAGCTTCATATTTTGGTTTTAAGCCCATCAAAATTTTTGTTGTATCATCGATGGAAGGCTCGACAACATCAATTTTCTGGAAGCGACGGG
>NZ_JAZHOB010000265.1:0-250 GCF_048751585.1 Pollutimonas rozaliensis
TATGCTGCTATTCAAGTAACAGCTGGAACTAAGAAAGCTAACCGCGTAACTAAGCCAGAAGCTGGTCACTTTGCGAAAGCAGGTGTAGAAGCTGGTCGCGGTCTTTGGGAATTCCGTTTAGAAAACGGCGAAGAGTTCGAAGTTGGTACTGAACTGACTGTTGAACTGTTCAACGAAATTAAGAAAGTAGACGTTACTGGTACATCGAAAGGTAAAGGCTTCCAAGGTGCTGTTAAGCGCTGGAACTTCC
>NZ_JAZHOB010000266.1:0-250 GCF_048751585.1 Pollutimonas rozaliensis
TTTTAATCCACGCCCACGTCTTTTCAATCGGATTCAAATCAGGGCTGTATGGCGGCAGCCAAAGCACAATATGGCCGGCCTCTTTTAACGCACCCAAAATATCCTGCCGTTTGTGAAACGTCGCATTATCCATCACCACTATACTGCAGGCAGGTAATTCGGGAATTAATGCCTGTGTTATCCAAGCATGGAAAACATCACTGTTGACGCTGCATTCAAACATACCGAAGGCAAACGGCACGCCGTTGCA
>NZ_JAZHOB010000267.1:0-250 GCF_048751585.1 Pollutimonas rozaliensis
GCGCCGCTTCATCAATATGGTGGACGAGTTTTATGATCGGGGCGTCAAGCTCTTGATGTCGGCAGAAGTGCCCGTCGAGTCGCTTTACAGTGACGGCAAGCTGACCTTCGAATTTCAGCGGACGCTGTCTCGCTTGCAGGAGATGCAGTCGCGGGAGTATCTGGCGCTGCCGCATAAACCCTGAGAGCCTCTGTAGCCTGGGTGCGATGCCAAGGGCGTGCGAGAAAAGTGAAGATGGCACTTAACTTGT
>NZ_JAZHOB010000026.1:0-630 GCF_048751585.1 Pollutimonas rozaliensis
GGTTTTGGCCGGACTGTTGGCAAACTGCTCGATGAGCGCCAGAAACCGTGGCAACAGTTTCTTGGCCCGTTTGGCCTTTACCGTCTTCAATAGCAGAAAACGCATCAGGCGCTGCTTGGCCCGGTACAGCGCCTTCAAGACCGGATAGGGCTCCAGGTACTGCGCCAGGCGCTGGCGCTGCTCGTGGCTCAGATTCCACCCATGCCGGCGCATCAAACTAAGCAGTCCGCGATGCCTTCTGCCCTCGGGATCGTGCTGCTGCCACAGCTTCAGGAAGTGATGGTTGACCAGGCGCACAACATGGAAGCGATCGGCCACGATCTTGGCGTTCGGAAAGTACTTGCGCACGATCTGGCGGTAGGGATCGGACAGATCCATGACCACCACCTTGACCTGCTCGCGCCCGGGCAGGCGGCTCAAATAGTGCCGCAAGCTGGGCTCCGAGCGGCCCAGCACCACATCGAACACCTTGTGGTGCTTCAAGTCCACCAGCGTCGTGGCGTAGCCCTTTTTACGGCTGAAGAAGTGCTCATCAATGCCCAGCACCTGGGGGCAGGCCCGGCCCGAGAGCTCCGAGACGCGCTGCCTCACCAACGACTGGTACCAGCGCTCGACCGTGGCGCTGCCGAT
>NZ_JAZHOB010000268.1:0-250 GCF_048751585.1 Pollutimonas rozaliensis
GTATCTCTATCTTTTTTAAGCTTTGCAATATCTGAAGAATTGCTCGGTATTTTTTCTGTATAAAAGCTTGGTTCAAAACGACGAGGATCTGGCGCAGTAGTGACACCTAAAGCTTCATTTTTAAGATCTTCTATCGTTTGTGATTTTGCAGAGTAACGCCAGTTGTCAGCTAATGTTCTGTTGCCCCAGATCTGCTTAAAGTTAGTCTCTCCACGCGGGATATTGTTGGTATTTGCGAAGTAGAATGTAC
>NZ_JAZHOB010000269.1:0-250 GCF_048751585.1 Pollutimonas rozaliensis
GTTTCTGGCGGTGGCGCTAAGCCATGGCGTCAAAAAGGTACTGGCCGTGCACGTGCTGGTACAATCCGTAGCCCAATCTGGCGTACAGGTGGTGTTACTTTTGCTGCGAAACCACAAGATCACAGCGTTAAAGTAAACAAAAAAATGTACCGCGGCGCTATGAAAAGCATTCTTTCTGAGTTAGTTCGTCAAGAGCGTTTAATCGTTGTTGATAACTTCTCGGTTGAAGCACCAAAAACGAAAGAGCTAG
>NZ_JAZHOB010000270.1:0-250 GCF_048751585.1 Pollutimonas rozaliensis
GTGGGAATTATTTCTTACTCTGCTAAGCACTCAATGATCAGTAAAGGAAGTGCTCTTATTAACACGATAAAATGCAACAACCCAATCATTAAGTGATAACGCGGTCATGGTGAAAAAGCAGGCAACCTATAATTAAGCAAATTCAGCCGACTGTTGATGGAGCGATAAACTTAATTCAAAACGTTGCTGCAAAGTTTGAGCTAACTTTTTATGGAAATCCTCTTGGGTACGAATCACTTCAGGCAGCGCC
>NZ_JAZHOB010000271.1:0-250 GCF_048751585.1 Pollutimonas rozaliensis
AGTCATTGATTCCCAGCGAGCGCGTCAGCCCGCCGATAAAATCGTCGAAGGCACCGAAAAAGTTGGTGAAGATACCCAGCAAGAACTCGACCACGATGCGGATCGCATCGCCAATCGCCTCGCCAATGCCCTCAAAAAATCCGTTTGCCTGCATGCGCTTTTTCCATTGCTCGAAGGGATTCGCTATTGTCAGCGAAAACGCGGTGGCTGGCAAAGCAGCTGCTGCTCATGTTTCCACCTTTCGCCTATT
>NZ_JAZHOB010000272.1:0-250 GCF_048751585.1 Pollutimonas rozaliensis
GGGAATGGTGAGCGTCGCCAGCCAAGTCGCAGGCGCACCGGCAAAGGTATTGGGCGAAAACACCATGACGAAATTCATCGCAAGCGTTTCCCACTGAACTTGACGGAAGCTTGCGATCTTCGCGGTGATGTTGCGGCCCAGCACATTGACCGTCACCGTGTCGCCGAGCTTCAGACCCAGTTCCTTGCCCTCGCGCTCCGCGAAGGACACCAGTGGTTCGCCACTATAGTCGTTCGGCCACCATTCGCCT
>NZ_JAZHOB010000273.1:0-250 GCF_048751585.1 Pollutimonas rozaliensis
CTTGATAGGTAATTGAGCGCATGCAGTACAAAGGCAAAATCGGCTTTTGATTTAGGCGCAAGTACGCCTGCGGGCGCAAAGCGGTCGTCGTTGATTAGAGTTGGGTCATCGCTACCAATCAAGCAGAGGCCGCGCGGCCATTGTTTGCTTCCCCGGTATTTTCTATCGTGGCGGTGCTGAGCAAAAAATTCGCCAGTACTTGGTGGGTAACAACTATGTTGAAACCGTGATTTCACTGGCACCTAACCTG
>NZ_JAZHOB010000274.1:0-250 GCF_048751585.1 Pollutimonas rozaliensis
CTGGGCTCCGGAGCGTCACTATTTGCTCTATCCCAACCCATACCCAAAAGCAGGCCATCTAAAAATGCGCTGGCATGGTCATGCAGTTTTACCCACACTGTTGGCTCTTGGCGGGGCTCTTGAACTGCGCTCTAACTGGTCAATTTATGTTGAAGAGTTTGCCTTGGCAGTGGCTCAGGTGACAGGTAAGCAGGCTAGCGTTAGTGAGATTGCGCCTAAAGAGAACTATCTAACCCCGTTCGAAGCCAAG
>NZ_JAZHOB010000275.1:0-249 GCF_048751585.1 Pollutimonas rozaliensis
GCGATGCGCGCAATTTTCGTCGTGACTGCGCAAACAGGCACATCGACATGTTCACTTCGACCAAATTACCGCCTTGCAGGATCATTTTGTCGGTCTCACGGAAGCTTTGCAGACGGCTGCGCAAGCGTGGCGAGAATTTTAGTGCTCCCGGCATGCCTGCTGCACGTTCGGTCGTGGTCTGATTGGCGCGGAATTTGCTTCGCTTCGCATCTTGATTGGGAAAGTGGATGGTGGTGGACAACATATAGG
>NZ_JAZHOB010000276.1:0-249 GCF_048751585.1 Pollutimonas rozaliensis
GTACTTTTTTTAATTGACTCGCTATCTTGTAGTCTTGTAGAGACACTAGTAACCGAAGAGTCAATCGTGTGTTCGCGTGGTAACCGCGTCTTATTAATAGGATTCAAAAATAATTGTTTGAATATAATCATATATCACGTTTTAACTAGATTAATATAATAATATCCAACCGTTTATTTTTTTACACATCCATATCCGTTTAAATTAAAATATATACAACCACGCTATATGGTTTATTTAATCTTGTTT
>NZ_JAZHOB010000277.1:0-249 GCF_048751585.1 Pollutimonas rozaliensis
TTTATCTCCGATATTATGTTCAGTATCCTGAAGACCCCTCAAGGCTATGCGTTATGTTCCGTTAGTACAACACGCGGTGTAGATGATACGCCGTACTTAGACTTATGGGTTAACGGTAGCACGGTACTTAATGAGAAGGGTACTTACAGTATTCCTGAGTACTTGCAGAATGCAGAGTTCATGCTAAGTGTAAATCTCCCTGATACGGATATGCACTTGGATGAGGTTGGGTATGAAGTCAAAGACAAG
>NZ_JAZHOB010000027.1:0-532 GCF_048751585.1 Pollutimonas rozaliensis
AACCGTTAATTAAACCGTTAACAACCAAAGTTAATTGCACTCACAATTAACAACGTCCTTTTGGAAAGGCTCTAACCAATCCGAAAGTGAAAACCCAATAGTTTAGGGACTATTGGGTTTTTTTATATCTATTGTTCAGAATCAGGATTTTCTTGGACAACAGAACCAAACAGTTTAACCATCTGGTCAAGTGCATCTTTCTGTGTGTCTTGAAGTTGAAAAGCAAGATAATCGCGATTAATGGCCTTTCCTATCTCAGTGACGATATAAGCATGAATACTAACTCCCAGCATCTGTGTTAGCTTCAAAAGCTTTTCATCTACGTGTGGTTCTAAACGGAAAGACCGACTAACCTTATTTCTATCTTCGAGTTTCATATAAACAACCTCTTTTGAATACGCCTATTAATAACATACGAATAATTTAGTGGCAACTGACGCGCGGATTTAAATTTAGTAGATCACAAAACTTTCTTTCCGCTTGTCTCTCGGTCGTCATATAAGAAACGGATCCTTTCCCCGCCGAAACGGGG
>NZ_JAZHOB010000278.1:0-248 GCF_048751585.1 Pollutimonas rozaliensis
CGCAGAGGGAGCAACCCTCTATATTGTCCCGACGCCAATTGGCAATCTAGGTGATATCACCCAACGTGCCCTTGATGTGCTTGCTCAGGTCGATGTTATCGCCGCTGAAGATACACGCCACACAGGTAAACTGCTTGCTCACTTCAATATCCAAACTAAAACGTTCGCTTTGCATGATCACAATGAACAGCACAAAGCTCAAGCATTAGTTGATAAATTATTATCGGGTCAGTCGATAGCGCTCGTTT
>NZ_JAZHOB010000279.1:0-248 GCF_048751585.1 Pollutimonas rozaliensis
CACCCGGCATGCGGGTCCGCACCGGGCGGTTCGAGAAGTTGAGGTTATGAGAGACGGGGCACGCCCAACCGATCAAAGTAGGCCACCGTTAATACATGATGGACTCCCGACAGACTGTTGTGCCACCAACGACGACTCAACGCCGCCACCGATTGTGCTACCCTCGGCGTCGCGCCAAGACGCAGCAGCTCACGATAAATCGTCTTACCCCGACGCCATTGCTTTAGGTGCAAAGCTCTTAAACGTCT
>NZ_JAZHOB010000280.1:0-248 GCF_048751585.1 Pollutimonas rozaliensis
GCGGGAAGTTCTCTGGCGCGTCCGGGTCTTCCGCTGCAAAGCGCAGTTCACCGCTCTTGAGCTGCTGAACCGCATAGTCGGCGGTGGACATGCCCGCGGCTTCGGCTTTTTTCGCTAGGCGTAGCGGGTTAGTGTCCAGTTGTGGTGCTGACGGCAGCCAGCCCATGCGCTCAGCACGCACGTTAAAGTCAATCAGGCTACCGGGGTAATCCTCAGCCTTGGCCAACGGCGAAAGAATTTCTTTAATC
>NZ_JAZHOB010000281.1:0-248 GCF_048751585.1 Pollutimonas rozaliensis
CTAATGGATTTTTTTTAAATTTTTGAGAAGCAGCAATTTTACTAATATCAGTAGATAAACCTGTATTATGAACAATTTTAATATTTTCTAAAATTAAATCTAATTTAAACTGTTGACGTATTGCTAAAGTATTATTAAACAAACTATTTAATTCAGGACTTGTATTATCCATTTCAATTCCAAATACTTTTAAAAAATCTCTAGATTTTTCAGTTTTAAAAACTCCGTTTCTATCACTAAAAGTTTTT
>NZ_JAZHOB010000282.1:0-248 GCF_048751585.1 Pollutimonas rozaliensis
CATCTGATGTGTTCGTGCCGTACAGTACAAAGGTGATGCAGATTGACCCTGCTGGTTCAGGGGGTGATGAAGTGGCGTTCTGTGTAGGCGGTGCTGTGAACTCGTATGTGCATGTGTTTAGTACAGGCGGGTTCAAAGGCGGTATGACAGAAGAGAACATTAATCGTATTCTGGATATTGCTGTACAGTACGAGGTTGACCTCATTCGTGTAGAAGCGAATATGGGTCATGGTGTAGTAACTGCGTTG
>NZ_JAZHOB010000283.1:0-248 GCF_048751585.1 Pollutimonas rozaliensis
CCTAACAACTGGCGGCAGAGCCGCACCGCTATGTGCCGGGCAACGTGCTGATGGCAAGAGTGCTGGACTATCTGCTGTGTTGAGCGCTGGCACGGCCTGGCGGGCCGCGCCAGCGGGGCTGCTCAGAGCTGGAAGCGGGCGATGTTCTCGCGCAGCGCCTCGCTGGTGCGGGCCAGGCTTTCGCTTTCCTGCTGGGCATGCTGGAAAGCTGTGGCGGATTGCTCGGTACTGTCGCGGACCGAAACGAT
>NZ_JAZHOB010000284.1:0-248 GCF_048751585.1 Pollutimonas rozaliensis
GGTGGATTTGTCGGCCCGATACATGGCGAGGCCCGGCCCGAAGGCGACGATGTCGATCTCCACCGCCTCGTTCTTGGCGCGGTAATGATCGACCACGTTGGTGGCGTTGTTGAGCGTCAGGTTCATCGTGGCCGGGTCGGCTGTGTCCACCTGGAACACGACGCGGTGCCCCCTGCCCGTCTCGGCGGCGGAGACCGGGGCGGCGGCGAGCCCGGCCAGCAGGAACAGGATCGGGCGTCGGGGGAGCT
>NZ_JAZHOB010000285.1:0-248 GCF_048751585.1 Pollutimonas rozaliensis
CATCGCCCGGGACACCAGAAGCCGCAGGAGGGCGTCGAGCCGGTCGTGGCTCGTCTGGTGGAGGTGGTCGGCCTTGGTGGCGGCGAACAGCACGCGGTCGGCCCGCGGCGCGAACAGCCGCGACAGCACCGTGTTGCGGCCGATGTTGAGGCTGAGCAGCACCGCGTCCAGCGCCTCCTCCAGCTCGGCCAGGGCGGTGGGGCCGGCATCGACCGCCGAGAGCACGTCCACCAGCACGATCTGCCGGT
>NZ_JAZHOB010000286.1:0-248 GCF_048751585.1 Pollutimonas rozaliensis
TGTAGCGGCAGAGATGCGCCGTAACTACCGTTCCAGTGAGGGATGGTGGGACGGACGTTCATTTGCTGCTGGAGGTGAGTAGTATGGCTGAACCTGCACGTAATGCACCGCCACAGAAGCCAGAGCGCCTACATGGATTGCTCTACAACGTGTTGTGGGGCTGGCCATGGAAACTGATTGGTATTGTTTTAGGTTCGCTGTTACTCAGTTTGCTGATCGAATATGTTGGGATTGCTTTCTTTTGGCCA
>NZ_JAZHOB010000287.1:0-247 GCF_048751585.1 Pollutimonas rozaliensis
TGCGTGTCTGGCTGGACCGCAACGCGCTGGCAGCACGAGGCCTCACCGTGGGTGATATCGAGGATGCCCTGCGCGCCGAAAACGTCGAGCTGCCCGCCGGCTCCATCGAGTCCGATGATCGCCAGTTCATCGTACGGCTGCCGCGCAACTTCGCCACCGCCGATGACTTTCAGCGGTTGGCGGTTACCCAGGGCAGCAACGGGCACCTGATTCGTCTGGCCGATGTGGCCCGAGTGGAAGTGGGCTC
>NZ_JAZHOB010000028.1:0-479 GCF_048751585.1 Pollutimonas rozaliensis
TTGTTTTTGCGAAGAACGAGCTTAATGGAGCGAATGCCGATGTCCCCAGTCGATTTTATCTTAGGACTCAGAGATTTGGTCATTGATCGCGTGGAGCGGCGCCGAGACATTCACGTCTGGGCCAGGCCCACCAAGCGCCCGGCGTGTGTGCACTGCCAGCAGTCGCCGGTACGCATCAAGGCGATGCATCAGCGCACGCTCAAGCACACGCGCCAAGGCAACTAGTTGATGGTGCTGCACCTGAGTGTGCCCAAGTATCACTGCACCGCTTGTAATCGCTACTTTCGACACCGGTTTGCCGGCATACGCCCGCGGCTGCGGGCCACCGAGGCGTATCGGCTGGAGGTATTTGAAGCGCATGAGGGCGGGGTCAGTCAGCGCAAGCTCACGGTCACGCATCAGATCGGCAGCGCCACGGTCGAGCGCTGGTACCAGTCGTTGGTGAGGCAGCGCGTCTCGGAGCTCTCGGGCCGGGCCTG
>NZ_JAZHOB010000288.1:0-247 GCF_048751585.1 Pollutimonas rozaliensis
CTGCCGTATTCGCCGCTCCGAGCAGCGCGCCCTTCCCTCTGGTGGGCGAAGCCAAGGACAGCCAGGTGCAACAGCAAGCCATCGCTCCGCTGGCCGAGAACGGCTCGGAACGTACTCCGGGCGCTCAACGTATCCAACTGGCCGAAGACGGCTCCGACCGCACTCCCGGTGCTCAGCGTGTTCAGCTGGTCGAGGGTGGCTACGAGCGCACCCCTGGTGCCCAGCGTGTTCAGCTGGCCGAAGGCGG
>NZ_JAZHOB010000289.1:0-247 GCF_048751585.1 Pollutimonas rozaliensis
CTTTCTTACAGCCATCTCTAAGGCATCCAATCTATCGTCATGAGCAAGACTGTAAGAAAGCTTTATGATAGCATTGGCATAGTTCAGAAAGAAGCTGAAGATAATAAGTTCATTAAGGATCTTATGAATAGAAAGCTTCATGGTCTTAAGCATGGTAGTAACAGGATATCATTTGGTGGAAGCATGGGGAAATCTGTGAGCTTTACCAAGAGACGCTAAAAAATCCCCAAGGTCGTGCAATATTGAT
>NZ_JAZHOB010000290.1:0-247 GCF_048751585.1 Pollutimonas rozaliensis
GAAGCGGCGCGCAGGCTGATGTTCCGGCCCTTGTTCGAGGGGCAGAAGTGCTCTCTCGGCTATGCCGTCATCGACTGGCTCGAGGAGTATGCCTGCCATGGCCCTGGGCCGGTGGAGGGGCAGCCGTTGACGTTTGATGATGAGATGCTCGATTTCGTCGTGGACGCCTACGAGCTCGAACCGGCGTCTGGGCGCAGGCTGATCTCTCGTGGCGTGCTGTCGATGCCCAAGGGTCGGGCGAAGTCGG
>NZ_JAZHOB010000291.1:0-247 GCF_048751585.1 Pollutimonas rozaliensis
GCCATGGTAGGGAGCGCAAAGTAGAGCCCTTCGCCATGGCCGTCGGCCAGCAGCCGCTGAGCCAGAATACAGGCGGCTTCGGTCTTGCCCGCGCCGGTCACGTCTTCAAGGATGAACAGCTGCGGCCCAGCTTGAAGCGACAGATCTTCTGCCTTCTTCTGCAGCGGGGTCGGTGTCACCTTGCCTGCAAACCACTGGCCAAGCCCGACAAAAGGCACTGGCTCCGGCGGACGTGCCAAGCCGGTGG
>NZ_JAZHOB010000292.1:0-247 GCF_048751585.1 Pollutimonas rozaliensis
CCGCTAATCAAGCTGGTCAAATATCACCACAGGCTGTAGCTGGAAGTTGCAGCAGCATCTTTGCTGCTGTTGATAACGACATTTCTCGGGTTGAGGCGCCAAGTGGTGTAACGTTAAGCCTTTCTACACCTAACGGTTATCTTGATTTTGACTCTCTAGGTCGCGCCGCTCAATGCGCCACCTCACTCTGTACCGTAATGATTTCCAGTGCGAATGATCAGCGCCAAGTGTGCATTAATACTGAGGG
>NZ_JAZHOB010000293.1:0-247 GCF_048751585.1 Pollutimonas rozaliensis
GGCAACTCAAGCAGCAGAGATGGGCGTTGAGCGTTTTATTATTGATGATGGATGGTTTAAAGGAAGAAATGGCGATAAAGCTGGCCTAGGAGATTGGTTTCTATGCCCCTTTAAGTACCCGAATGGTTTACAACCTATTGTCGAACATGTGAATCAATTAGGTATGGAGTTTGGATTGTGGTTTGAACCTGAAATGATCAATACAAACTCCGATCTCTTTCGCGCACATCCAGAGTGGTTGCTCGCT
>NZ_JAZHOB010000294.1:0-247 GCF_048751585.1 Pollutimonas rozaliensis
CTTCGGGGAAGTTCTGCTTGATGCCCATGGCGGCCGGAAAGCCGAAGCCCATGGTGCCCAGGCCACCGGAGGTAATCAGGCGGTTGGGCTTGTCGAACTTGTAGTACTGCGCGGCAAACATCTGGTGCTGGCCCACGTCGGTGGTGACGTACGCTTCGCCCCGAGTGACGCGGCACAGCGCCTCGATGACTTCCTGGGGCTTCAGCGCCTCGCCGGGCTTGGAGGGCTCATAGAGCTTGCCTTCCCG
>NZ_JAZHOB010000295.1:0-247 GCF_048751585.1 Pollutimonas rozaliensis
ACCAGCACGAAGACCAAAATAGGCGCCACGGCCTGCAGCGCGGCAATGAATAGCTGCCCAAGTAGCGCCACATCGCTGGCAATGTTCGGGACGAATAGGGCCAGCAGCACTCCAGCGCTAATACCGATCACGATTTGCGGGATAAGTCCCAGCCGTAACACGGGCCGAAAAACGGCGGTAGCGGTGGCGATCATTGCGCGACTCTCAGGTGGTAGAGGGTGGTAAGCGATGCGGTGGTGACCGCCAC
>NZ_JAZHOB010000296.1:0-247 GCF_048751585.1 Pollutimonas rozaliensis
GATTGATGTCCCAGATCACCGCCTGCACGAACACCTTGTGCTCGTAGAGCGCAAGCAGCGCCCCCAAGGTGGCGGGCGTGAGCTTGTCCAGCAGCACCGTGGTCGAGGGCTGATTACCGCGATAGCGCTTGTGTTCGGGGCGCGGGCCGTCCTCCTCCAGCGCATCGTCCCCCAGCATCAGCACCCGCGACTGGGCGAAGCAGTTGGCCAGCGCCAGCCGATGCTGGGCCTTCAGGTGGCGGCGAGT
>NZ_JAZHOB010000297.1:0-246 GCF_048751585.1 Pollutimonas rozaliensis
CATAGACTGAACCTTACGCATTAAGTCCTGCATAAATACCGTCTAACGTGATGTTTTTCTTTGATTTCCTCTGTACGGACTTTCTCTCGTTAAGTTTATTGCCTATTGCTGACTAGGCTTTGTGGCTGATGGTAACATCCACACGGCTTTGTTGCGTAAATTGTGGGAACTAAATAGAAAGCTTACTATCTGATGACCACATCGAAAAAATATCAACAGCAACAGCGTTACCAAGAAAGACAGGTG
>NZ_JAZHOB010000029.1:0-463 GCF_048751585.1 Pollutimonas rozaliensis
GATTAGCTCAGCTGGGAGAGCACCTGCTTTGCAAGCAGGGGGTCGTCGGTTCGATCCCGTCATCCTCCACCACCTCTTTGTGTAGAGGCAGCGCGTGTGGGTCGTGCGGGTGTCAAGGGTGCGGTACTTGTCGGCTGTGTAGTGGGGTTAACGAAGAGGGTTTTAGGCCTGTGAAAAGGGACTAAAGCGCTGCTCGTTAAATCTACGCAAGTAGCATTTAATGGTTTTACTCGTTCTTTAACAATCTGGAAGAAGCACAACGAAGTAATTATGGTGGCGCAGTGGCCTGAAATTTATTTCAGTCTGGTGCGCACAACGTAAGTACGGGTTGTGATTGCATTAAACAATTTTGTTCAAATAGTTCTCAAAAATACGTATTCGAAAGGATACGGCCTTTGAAAATGATGAACGGCACAAACACGCATACTCAAGTGTTTCTATAACCTATAACGTTATAGGATCA